>NZ_JAWRHZ010000021.1:0-4135 GCF_040308045.1 Proteiniborus sp. | reverse complement strand
GTGTATTAATTAAATTTTGATTATTTCATAGATAATGCTTTATCTATTGCATCTTGAATTATTTGATGACAGCACTTACCTAATGGATTGTTTTTCTGGCATTGCGAGTTTTTCATGGCTCCAGTAATTTTTAAAACTTCTCTCATATTAGTTGCACCATCTTTTAACACTGCATCTATAACTTTTTCTTCTGTTACTTTGCTACAGTAGCAGGCATATTTAGGGTCTGCATCTTTTTTAAACCATATTGGTACATTTACCTGCTGTTTATTAAATTGCACATCAGTTTCATTATTATAGTAAGCAACATTACATTCTTCATTCATACATAAATAATAATCTCTATCTCCAACTTGTTCTAATAATTCGCTAAGTACCAAATGTTTCACTGTAATATTTTTTACAGTACTGCCCATATTACCACAAATAGGGCACAAATTGTTTTTTCCGACCTCAATATTTGGTTCTGAGCATTCTTCACAGCAAGACTTATTATCATTTATCATTATTTTTATATGCCTCCTCTTACAGTTTTTATAACGTATATTTATATTTTAATGAGCATGCATATGATGAATATCTTGATTATGCTTATGTGAATGCATACATTCTTCATGGGTATGAATATGAGTATGTTTACCGATAACAGTTTCATTATGACTATGACCATGATGTCCATCATCATGACTATGACTGTGCTCATGAGTTATTGCAATATGATGATGCTTATGATTATGTTTTTCTATAGACGCAAAATACATACCTATAATCATTATAGATAATGCAATAATAAATGAAGGTGTTGGTATATCTCTAAAAATTATCAATGACAATCCTACTCCAATAAATGGTGATACAGCATAATAGGCACTTGTCTTAGCGGCTCCCAAGTCTCTTTGGGCATAAATGTAAAAGAATATACTTAATCCATAAGCAAAAAATCCTAATATTAAGGATACTATTATAAAAGAAATATTATTTGCTTTTTCTCCTAATATAAATGCAATTATTAAGGAACCTATTCCAGAGCCAAATCCTTTAATTATAACAACTTGTAATGGGTCTTTTACGGATAATTTTCTTGTGCAGTTATTTTCTAGTCCCCAACAAATAGATGCTAATAATACAAAAATTGAACCAAATGAAAATGAAAAACTACTTATATCTTCTACAGACAAAATAACACTTGACATTGTAATAAGAAAAATAGCACCCAATAGTCTTTTTCCTATAGGTTCCTTAAATATTATTAAAGCAATTAAAGATGTAGCAACAATTTCAAAGTTATTAAGTAATGAAACATTAGCAGCAGATGTCATTGTAAGTCCTATCATCAAAAATATAGGTGCTGCAATGTCTAATGCAACCATCCCAATAGTATAAGGGAGTTCTTGTTTTGTAAGTCTAGCCTCAGTTTTTTCCGTGTATTTCCTTCTCTTAATTATGTCAACAACAGACATACCTAATCCTGCACCAAGATAAAGAAAAGATGCCATTAATGTAGGTGGAACTTCCTTTAGCAAGAGTTTAGATACTGGTGAACTAATAGCATATAATGCCGCTGCCAATATGGCAAAAAATATTGCTTTAAATTGTTTATTTTCCATTCTAAACACCTCACAGGTTCTATTTTATAAATTGTTCAATGGCTTTATTTAACTCCTCTATTACCTCTTTGTCCCCTGTTTCCACTGCATTTACAACACAGTTATTGATATGGTCCTGCAAAATAATTTTCCCGATATTATTGACTGCAGATTTTACTGCTGCAATTTGTATAAGAACTTCACTACAATCTCGCCCTTCCTCTACCATCTTTTTAACAGATTCTAAATGTCCTATGGCTCTAGATAATCTATTTATAACTGTTTTGGTGCTTTTATGCTCATGCCTTTCACTCATGTTTACATCTCCTTTCATATCCCCCCACGGGGGTTACTATGATTATATCATTATTTCACTTGTATTCAAATATTATTAAAATCACTTTGTAACTTTATTTTTGTTTTAATAGTGCTTTCTATCAATAAAAAACATGACCTATTAGACATTCCTTTGCCCTAATAAACCATGTTTCTTATCTTTTAAATGCTATTTTTCTATTAAATTCTACTATAATCATAATTTAATTTTATAATAATTATAGATTAATGCTATCTCATGAGGTTAAACGGTAATCACCAAGAAATATTATAAAACTTAGTATTTTCAAGATTAAATTGCAGTTTACTAAATAAAGTCAACACTATGCCCTTTAAACGCTAATACTTCTCGGATTTCCTTAGAAATTGATTTTATATATTTAAGTCTTACTCCTGCTGTTTCAATTAGGTTCCATAATGTTATTTCTTTTTCCTGCATCTCTAACTTTATTTAATTTTAAAGGACTTTATTTGATGGAGACATAGATACAGGAACAAGGGGTAAGGAGCAAGGGAATAAGGATATCATTATATATATAAATTTGTTTCCGATATCAGATTATCTTTTATTTATATAGATTTTTTACCAGCATTCTTTTCCTTCCCGTTTTATTTCAATTCTATCATACTCAATTGATTCTCCGACTAAATATCTCCATACTTCAACATCATCAAGTATTCCATCATATCTTCTTATAAAAGTTTCTACTAGACTTTCTCCTTTTTTATTAAAATCATCTTGGAAAACTATAACTTTTCTTTCAGCAATTATTCTAGAAAGATAAAAGACTGCTTCTATTGCAGTTGATATTTTAGCAGAAGGAAAATTATCATTCTTTGTCCAAATATAACTTTTACATTCCGCCACAATGGAGTTATCCAATGAAACCAAATCAAACTTATGAACTTTATTAACGCCTACAATTAATGGCTTTTCATAGAAACTATCCTTAAATTTTTTATTTAAATATAATCCCACTCTGTTTTCAAATTCATCAAAAGGAAGCCTTGAAAAAACGCCATTATTATTTGTGTTTTGTAGATTCGGGCAATGATTCTGACTGTTTACTTCATGATTTACCACTTCGTTATTATACATATGACCAATACCATTTACTATTTTAACCTTTTTACAGCGTGAACATTCGCCTTTACAACGGTTTATCATATCTTGCCTAAATAATTTATTACAAACAGCATTAATAGTTTGACGTGGTTCGATGCTCAACAATTTTGATAAACAGTCATCGCAGAAGTATTTATCTTTATTATCTAAATAGTTTTTAATTACCTCACTATGCTTATCCATTCTGTATCTCCTTTATGGGAAACTTCTCATCTTTTTAGGAACATTATCTCATAAAAATATATCAGAATAATTACTTTATTCCTCAGATATCTCTATTATATCATTCATTTTTTATATATCTTCTTTTTCATAATTTATCTTTTTGCACATACCTTGATTAAATTATTATCATCTAGGTTAGAATGTTAGAAAATTAGCATCATATCCTTCATCCACTAATGCTTCTTTAATCTTTTCTTGAACTTTTTTCATATATCTTGGCTTAACTCCTGCTGTTTCTGCCAAATTCCATAGTGTCATCTCTTTTCCCTGTCTGTCTATTTCCCCGATACCCTATTTTATTTTTCTTATATGGAATTCTTCCAGACTTTCTAATTCTGAGTCTATATATGCCTTTGTCAATGGAAGTTTCTCCTTCCTTTTAGAGAGCCAGCCGCTAATCCCTAACTTGCCTCCTATAGTTGACCATGTTATCCTTTCAGGCTTGCCTTCCTTCATTTCTTTTATCACTTCCTTAACTTTAGGAAGTGATTCAACATCTCTTTTATCCCAATCAACAGTGTTAACTACTGTTTTTATCCTGCGATAGTTTTCTTCCATCCACTTACTATCATATCTTTTTAACCAAGCATAAACTCCATCGTTATTTTTACGAATTTGACTGCTGCTTTTATCAGGATATTGAGCATGGAATTCAAGCCACTTTTCCCTTAACCTTTCTCTTTTCATTCTGAATTCTTCTGTATCAGTAAACTTGTTATGAAGATATTTCCCACCACCATTAAACTTCCAGAATTCTTCTATTTCAAGTCTATCAATAGCCTTTCTGATTGTCTTTGTAGATGACTTTAATATATCTGATATTTCTCGGATTGATAGTCCTGACTGGGTAAGTTCTATCAAC
>NZ_JAWRHZ010000020.1:0-26373 GCF_040308045.1 Proteiniborus sp. | reverse complement strand
ATGACGTTGACTTTATTTTAAGCGCATCTCAAAATTTACATTTTGGATGTTTGTGTTTTCTTCTCACTGTTCAATTTTCAAAGACCATCATTAATTTCTCCCCGAAGGGTGTTAGTTCTTTGTGTCCAAAGGACCATCATTGTTAACTTTCCCGTCGGCTTCAAGAGCCAACTTAACTATGCTAACATTTTTGAATTTCTTTGTCAACACTTTTTTATTAATCTTTTTGTTTTGCTTTTTCTTGTCGTTTAGTGACGACTTTTTTACTATACCAAATTTCATGATTTTTGTCAATGGTTTTTTATTTTTAATTTATTTTCTAATTTATGTTGAAGCAATTTTTTCTTTTTACTAAATTAGCAACAGTGATTAATATATCACGCTAACATATTATTAGTCAACGGTATTTTATTCCACATAAATATTTTGACTACTACATATTAATATTTATAGTTCTTTAATTCTTTACCCAATTTTTTGTATCAATAACACTTGTTTAGGAAAGACTTAGTTATAAGGACTAGTTATTAGGGGGTAAGCACATGACTTTTTTTCTAAATATGAAAAATACCTCGGTAAATTCAAATTCACCTTTTGCTAAATCCACGCTTAGTGAATTTATCTATGAACATTTAATTAAGTATTATGATGGTAATTATGATGATATAGTAATTCTTTGTATTGGAACTGATAGGTCTACAGGTGATTGTTTGGGGCCTTTAACTGGTTATAAGCTTTCATATATTCCTAGAATATATTCTAAAGTTTCTGTTTTAGGAACATTGGAAGAACCTGTACACGCTAAAAATCTTGAGGAAAAGATAACTTATATATATTCTTCATATAATAATCCTTTTGTCATAGCTATAGATGCTTGCTTAGGTAAGCTAGAGAGAGTAGGCTATATTAATGTAGCTAAAGGCCCTTTAAAGCCCGGAGCAGGTGTTAATAAAGATTTACCTAATGTTGGGGATATACATGTAACAGGAGTAGTTAATTTAGGAGGTTTTATGGAGTATATTATTTTGCAAAATACTAGATTGTGTACTGTTATGAAAATGGCTGATATCATTTCCTCAGGATTTATTACTTCCCTTTGGAAATTTTTTAAACAAAATGAGAAACTGACAACTACTTAATTTTAAGTTGTTGTCAGTCAAATAAAGGACTATACAATCTTCTTTTAATTATCTTATCTATTTCTTCACATGTTTTCCCTTTGGCGTTAATTAGGATAGTACCTTTGTTGTTTGACATGTTTATCCCATTATTCATATTAGTCAAATTATTATGATATTCTATATCATATCCATCTGCCATATATACTATTGCTTCTACTTCGTTGTTTTCATTGATGTCAACTACTTCATATCCTAAACTATTTAAACTATTTCTTATGTCATATAATTCTTCTTGTACAACAATCCTTTTTTTCATAATAAAACCCCCTAATGCAATATATATATATATTGTTATCATCAAGGGATTTTTTATTCCTATTTAGCAGCATATAATTCTATTTTTCTCTCATCTGTTATGAAGGTTACTTCATCTTTTGCTGTAACTACCTCGCCATCTATATTTAGTAAAAGTTCTTTGTTAAATCTTAGTTTCACTTTTTTAGATTTAAATACTTTAACAAAATCAGTTAAATTTACATGGGTTCCTTTAAAAACTGATGGAAACAAGGTAAGAAGCTTAAGCTTACTTACTTTTCTTACAACTACTACATGGAAATATCCATCATCCAATAAAGCCATTGGACATATTTTCATTCCGCCGCCATAGTACTTGCCATTTGCAACTGCAGTTAACATTGCATCTATTTCAATAGTTTCTTTATCAAGCTCTATTATAAGTTTCTTGGATTTATATACAATCAGCGTAATAATCAAGCTTATGGTATAAGCAAAACTACTTTTAACAATTTTCTTAATCTTTTCAGTTCTTTTTACTATTTCTGCATCTAATCCCATACTGGCCACATTTAAAAATAAACTTCCATTAATTCTACCGAAGTCTATATATCTTTTTGTTCCACTTAGTAGAGAATATAAAGCTTCCTCAGGATCCAGGGGGATGTTAAGACTTCTAGCTAAATCATTTCCTGTGCCTCCAGGTATAATGCCCAAGGTTCCATAGCCTTTTTGAACAATTCCCATTGTAACTTCATTTATAGTTCCATCTCCTCCTACAGCAACTATGCTATCAAAGCCATCTTCTAAGCCTTTTATAGTTATCTCTGTTGCTTCTCGAGGTTTAGTGGTTGTGACTATACTATATTTAATATTAGTCTTGTCCATCTTTTCTTCAATAAGTGGTATTAGTTTTTTTGCTCTGTCTGTCCCTGCTATAGGATTCACAATGAATAATATTTTCAAATACATCACCAAGCCTATTTGGTATTTATATTGCTATTGACTGTTTTTCTGCTCTATCTAAAGCTTGCATTTCTTCTACTGATAATGGATACGTAGACTTACCTTTAACTATGGGCTTACCATATATTTTACTATCATCTCTTCCATATATACTAGTTATGATGAAACCGTCAAGCTTGTCATCTAATAATGCAATTGAAAAGCTTAAGTCACTGCCCATATCACTAAATGCATTATATCTAACAACCCCAATCCTCTGTAGACAAAATTGCAATCTGCCTTCAAGGTTTTCACAGTATTTTTTGACCTCAGTAATTTGTTCAGTTACACTTTTTATTTCATCAATATGTTCAAAAATTATACCTTCTAAAGAATGAGAGCTAGAGCCTTCTACTAAGCGATCATATTTTTTAGTAATGTTAGAAATCTTTGCTCTGTTTATAATATATAACAGCAATAATAAAACATTAAGTATGGACATTACTATAACTATTTCTATAATGTAGTCTGTAAAAATATTAAATATAAGTTCCATAATTTCTCCTTTCTTTTAGTTCAAGTATCTATGTACTGTACATTAATTCTATTATAATATGAAAAATCCTGCTATGAAATTAATTTTTGATTACAATGTAGTTAGTAGCAGTAATTATTGGTAATGAGATTATTAGAAAAACACAAGAAATTTCATAAAAATATTTAGGAACGGAAAAATCCGTTCCCATGTGTTTTATAATCAATTTTATATTTCTGTTGAAATAGTTTGTACTGCTTCTATAGCTGCTTTAATATCATTAATGGTATTAAATGGTCCTACGCTAAATCTTATACACCCTTGCTCATAGCATCCAATAGTTCTATGAGCGAGAGGAGCACAATGGAGTCCTGGCCTTACTGCAATGTTAAACACTTGATCTAATATATAGCTAACTTCCGAAGAGTCCTCTTCCCCTATATTAATTGAAATCACCGGAGCTTGCTTTTCTATATCACAAGGTCCATAAATCTTTACATCTTTAATTTCTCTTAATCCATCTATAAAAACTTTCGCTAACTTATTTTCATGATCTCTAATATTATCTATGCCTTTATCAATGATATATTTTATTCCTGCTCCTAATCCTACTATGCCAGGCATATTAGGTGTACCACTTTCAAATTTATCTGGATAAATGTCTGGCTGTATTAAAGAATCAGATTTACTGCCAGTTCCCCCTTCTTTCATCTGAGTTATTTCTACACCCTTTTTTATATAAACTCCACCAGTACCTTGAGGACCTAGTAGGCTCTTGTGCCCGGGAAATGCCAGTATATCAATATTCATATCTATTACATCTATATTATATATTCCTGCAGTTTGAGCTGCATCTACCATATAAATTATGTCATGTTTTTTCGCTATCTCTCCTATTTGTTTAATAGGAAATATAGTTCCTGTTACATTAGATGCATGTGTAGTTACTATAAGCTTAGTATTATTTTTAATATTATCCTCAATATCTTTAATGTCAATGCATCCAATTTCATCACATTGTATAACAGTAGTTTCTACACCTATATTATCTAATGCTTTTAGTGGTCTTAAAACAGAATTGTGCTCCATTGATGTGGTTATTACATGATCCCCAGATTTTAGTAATCCTTTAATTACAAGGTTTAGCCCATCAGTAGCATTTGAAGTAAATATAATTCGCATTGGATCTTCTATATTAAAAAATTTACTTAGAAGTTCTCTCGTTTCATAAATAGCTCGACCAGCTTTTAAGGCTAGCTTATGTCCTGATCTGCCAGGATTTGCTCCATATTCTCTCATTGATTCCATTATTGCTTCATAAACAATCTCCGGTTTAGGGAATGATGTTGCTGCATTGTCTAGATAAATCAAGATTTCCACCTCCAAAATAACGCTAGTTATAGGTATCCATAACTATTGTCCTGTGGACAGACAATAAAATTGGTCCTGTGGACAAATATTAAAATTGCCTTTTATACATATAGTATATTATATGTATATACTATTACAATACTTACGACAAAATAATTTTAGTCAACAAAATAATTTAGGAATGGTGATTACACCATTCCTTGCAAAAGGCTTCTTAATTCTTATTCTTTAAATATAAAATGGCTTCAAGTACTCCACCACCTACTGCTCTTGCTTTTTCAGAAATAGTGTTACAGTATTCCTTAACTCCTCTTGGATCCACGTCCGCTATTTTTAATCCCTTGTAGACTTCTAACCCTTCCATTATAAGCCCCCTTAATACACCGTCTATGGAAGCTTTAACTGGTACTCCTTCTATTAAAGCAATAGTTTGGTCCTTTTTTACTAGATCTCCTATTTTGGAAATATGATGTATAACTCCATCAGCAGGAGATTTTATCACTCTTTCCTTGCCATATCCATTAATTATTCCAGGTATACCAGAGTCAGGTTCTGCAAATCCTTCAAATATCAATGAGCCTAAGTAGTGACCCCTTTTGGTTTCAATAACAACATCTGCATCTACTCCAGCTTCGAAGCCTGGTCCTAAAGCTATAGTAATTGGTGCTAAGTTTTTGTTTGTCCCTAAATTTTTTTTAGCAAGTATACCATCTATTAATACATCTGCTTTGATTTCTTTCAAGATATTCAATTGCTCATCAATTATAATTGGAATATCTTTGTTTTCCCAGCACTTGTATATCTCTTCTTTGCTATTTACTTTAACAGCTTTTGCACCCTCAACTACTGTATCTCCATCAAACACAGCTTGGGCAAAAGACACAGTTCTTCTAATAACTGTTGGTTTTTCTATTTCTAAGATTAAAACCTTAAATCCACTTCTATGAAGTCTGTAGGCTACTCCTGATGCAATATCTCCGCCGCCTCTTATTACAACAATATCATCTATCATTTCTTCATCCCCATTTCAATTAATTGCTGATATTCATCCCAAGTATCAATATCTAGTCCAACTCTAAAATCTTCTATAGACAATAATTTCACACTATTAGGCATTTCTTGAATTATCTTTCTTCCGCCTTTATCTCCTTCCACTTCAAGAAGTTTATCTTTTAGTTTTGAAGAAAACAACGTTGGACTACCTTTTTCTTCTCTATAAACTGGTACTACTATTTCATTATCGTTATTATTAAAAGTATCTATTAATAAATTTATAGTCTTATAATTTAACAGAGGTTGATCTCCAACAATAAACATAAAAGCTCTAGATTTTAAATCAGATGCTTTAATACCTAGCTTCATAGATTCGCTTTGACCTTTTTCAGGACATGGATTAAATATTGTTTTTATATTATATTTTATTCCAATATCTCTTATCTGTTCTTTTTGATAAACCAATATTATTTCGTCTAATTTAGACTCTTTTGCTGCCTTTATTACCTTTTCTATTACCAGTTCTTCCCCGATGCTAAGAGTCAGTTTGTCTTTATTCATTCTTTTTGAAAATCCTGAAGCCATTATTATCCCGGTTATCACATTAACACCTTCTTTTAAACATTTACAATCCTTTTACTTGCCATGCTTCCTGCTAATATGCCGTTTATCATAAAGTCATCATTTCTAATCATATCTCCTATAAGCCTAGCTTTTTCTAATTCTTCTTGTTGATCTGCCTTATTGAGTAACAAGTACTTCTTGCTATCTTCTGGACTTCCTTTGAAAAGTCCATCTTTTGACGTCACCAATCTGAATACTATTTCTTCAGTTATTGCATCACCTATTTTACTCTTAGTTATTCTAGAGAATATTTCTGGTCTATGAACACTAGTTTCATCAATATTCTTGCCTAGAGAGTCTATTCCAACTATACCTATAATTTTGCTAGTAAGTCTAGGAATCACAGGTTCATGGGATGCAGGAGCTTTTATAGGTTTCTTTTTTGAACCATCAGCTTCGACTAATATAAAATCAAAAAAATCATTTCTAAAAATAAGGTTAAGTAAATTTTTATCTACTCCTAAAATCTTATTTTCTGCGGAAATACATTTTCCCAAAACAATAATAGTGCCATTTTCCCAGTTAGCTTCTATGCTTTGTTTATTATCTAATACAACAAGTTTGTCATATAAATAGGTTTTCGGATTATATATTGCAGTGGTAGTAGTGATAAGAACCCTCTTATTAAGCAGCTTTAACTCAGAAGCTAACTTAAAGATAGTAGTAGTCTTTCCACCACCGCCTACTACAGAAATCATCTCTTTTGTATTAATGTCAATATCAAAATATTTATTAATACTCATGGCTTATTTATTTCCCGAATGGACAAACTGGATAATGGCATACTTTACAATTTAAGCATAGTCCTCCATGTCCAAGACTTGTAATATCTTTTCTTGTAAGCACTTCTCCTGCTATTACTCTTGGTAAAACCAAATCTAAGACTGTAGTTTTATGATACATTCCACAAGCAGGCACTCCAAGTATAGGTGTGTTTCCTTTATAAGCTAGCATAAACATAGCCCCTGGTAACACAGGTGAGCCATATGTGATTACCCTATCTGATATGCTTTTTATTGCTGTAGGAGTTACATCATCTGCATCAACAGACATACCCCCTGATGTAAGAATAATATCTGCTCCTTCTTCAATAAATGAATTTATAGTCTCTTGTATCATTTCACTATCATCTGAAGCATATTTGACACCTAATAGTGTTCCTCCATAAAACCTCACTTTTCCCTCTAATACTGGACCAAATTTATCTGTTATCCTACCATGATAAACCTCTGAACCTGTAACTACTATTCCTGCCTTTAAAGGTTTCAATTCTTTTACAGAAATTATGGCACCTAAGTCATTGCAAATTTGTTCGATTTTTTCAATCTTGGTTTTTTCAATAGCAAGAGGTATTATTCTCGTTCCTGCAACTGCTTGGTCTTTTTCAACTAAAGTATTATTGTGAAGAGTTGCAATAATAATTAATTCTATATCGTTAACAGTCTCTAAAGCCTTTAGATTTATTTTTAAAAGTCCTCTTTCTTTAGCCTTAATAGTTACTTTTCCCTCAGAGGGCTGTGTGGTATACACTCCTCCTCCTGAAATTGCTGTTCCAATTCTTATGGCTGCATCATCTTCATGAACATCATTTTCTGTAAGCTCCATTACATTAATATGGTTTTTACCCATATCTTTTAATTTATCGATATCTTCTTGTTTTATGATATATCCTTTCCTATATGCTGCTCCTTTAAATTGCCCTGGTACTATTTTAGTAAGATCATGAGCTAACACCATTCCTACAGCATCTTCTACTTTTACCTTTTTCATAACATCCCTCCTAGTTTATATAAAAAGTATATCTATCCATCTACCAAAGAATTAGTAAATAGAAGGCGATATGTATTTAAAAGCATAACGCCAATAAAGGATTTGGCAGAGTTAAAACTCTACCAAAACTAAGTTTTAATATAGTCTTATTTGTTTTATCTTAAAATTTTAAGAGCGAATTAATAGATAGTCCTACTTGATATATTATATCATTTTCATCAATCTTAGCAAGAAACTTAAATAATTTATTATCTTCGAATCTCCTTTTTATAGGTGTTGTAATATAGGGTTTTTCCCTGGATTTAAGCTGTTCATAACTTGAATCTATTTTATATAGGTTTAATCCAATAGATTCTTTTTCATTACAATACTTTATCTCACCTTTATTATCTGTAATGTATATAACATCTACTCCAGTTTCTTTTAGCATCATATTCACTAAATTGTCATCAATGTTTTTGCCTTTTGCTGTATCCAATATGTATTGGACATCCTTCAACATCTTTCCTTCCATTACCTTACTAGTTACATATTGTTGCATTTCATCTGCAGTATTATTTAATTCTTCGATAATATTATTGAGTGAAGTCATCTTTTCATTTTGCATTACTACCTGTGCAGTAGTTTCCTGCATTTCCGATGTAATATCTCTTGAAAAATCTATAACCTCATCCACGTTTTTTTGGATTTCAGTGCTTTTTACACCTAACCCTTTTATACTATTACTCATCAGATTTATCTTTTCCACACTAGCTTTAAGATCCTCTTGTATTATACCAAAATTATCTACTGTTTTTTCAATAGCCATATATTCCTCTTCCACATGGATAGTTTCTGTTTCCATAGCTTTTGAAATTTTTATTATTTCTTCCTTTAATGTAGATATAACTTCCTCTATTTTTGATGATGCATCACTAGTTTCTTTTGAAAGCTTACTTACTTCTGTGGCCACTACGGCAAATCCCTTACCATGTTCACCAGCTCTTGCAGCTTCTATAGATGCATTTAATGCTAACATATTAGTTTGCCCTGCTATTGAATTGATTAAGTCTATCATATTAACCACATCTTCAGAATACTCTATTAGTTTGTCCACATTTGTTGCAGTACCTTTTACTAAATCTCTTGTTACTTTTATTTTTTCTTTAACCTGATTAGTATCTTGTATTCCTATTTGCACACCTCTAATTGAATCTGAAGTAAAGGTGGCTGTGTTTTCCATTTCATTATTTATTGTCTCTAAAGTACTTACAATATCATGAGCTTTTTCAGATACACTACTTAGCATATTAAGCTGCTGTTCACTGCTTTGACTTGCAACTTCAGCAGAAGCTGCTACTACTTCCATAGCAGATTGTGTTTCACTTGATATAGCACTTATCTGTTCAGATACGCTAGATATTTGGGTTGCAATATTTACTTGACGTTTAAAATTTGACTTAGTCTCCTTAAACAACTTCCTAATTTCTTTTAATGTTTCATTGTTTGAACTCTTTATTCTTTCATCTATGTTTATCATTAAGTCATTTTTGTTCATACTTTTCAAAAAGTGAAGTATTTGATTTAAAGTCTTTTTATAAAATTTGTTTATTGCTACTGTAGCTGCTAATGATATGGTCACAATAACAATGATACTAAAAATCCAATTGTTAAAAAAGGTGACTAAGGACAATGTTATGCCAAAGCAAATAAATAGTATAATAAATATTTTAATAATACCTTCATTATGTTTGCTCTCCACGTAATCCCCCCTAATATTACTTTTGGCCTAAACCTCAAAATAAAAATATTCTGAATTTATTTACAACTCTTTGCTAGTTTCTAGAGTATTTGAATAAAGGGAATGAGTAATCATTCCCTCACTTAGATTTTCTGATATCAATAATTTTAAAAAAGCTTCTTAAATAATCCTTAATTTATTCTTTTACTGATAGTTCTATAAAATCAAATCTTGTTACATCAAATAATCCAATGTCTGTGACTTTGATTTCCGGAATAACTGGTAAGGCTAGGAATGATAGTGTCATAAATGGATCTATATCTTTATTCACTCCAAGTTTTTCATATGCTATCTTTAGCATTTCTGCCAGCTTTTCATTCACCTTTTCCATTGACTCATCTGACATAATCCCAGCTATAGGAAGCTTTAAGGTTCTAGTAGCATTCCCCCTCGAAGCTATAGCAATGCCTCCTCCTACTCTGACAACTTCGTTTATTGCTAGTAGCATATCCTCGTCATTGTCTCCAATTGCTATTAAATTATGAGAATCGTGAGCTATGGTTAAGGCTATTGCCCCATTTTTTAGCTTAAAGTCTTCTACAAGGCCTAGCCCAACATTTCCTGTTGCATTATGTCTTTCAATAACAGCTAATTTCAATATGTCTAGACTTTTATTATTCTTAAACTCCCCATTTTCTACTTCTACTTTCCTAACTACCTTCTGAGTAACTAAATTATGAGGTAATAACCTAATGACATTGGCTATATCCTTATCCAATTTTATTTTTAAATCATCTTTACTTACTTCCTTAATCCTTACTGTATCAATAACATTTGAATTGTCATAGTCCTTTACATCAAATAAAGGTTCTTTGTTTTCTCCTACTAATTCTCCGTCTTTATATACTTGTAATACATTAAAGTCTTTAATGTCATCCACTACTACTAAATCTGCATTATATCCTGGTGCTATGGCACCAATATCTTTTAATTTATAACACTCAGCTGCATTTATTGTAGCCATTTGAATAGCAGAGATTGGATCAATACCATTTTTTATTGCAAGCCTAACATTATTATCTATATGTCCTGTTAATAATATATCTTCTGGGTGCTTATCATCTGTACAGAATAAGCATCTTCTCATATTCTCTCTTTTTAATCCCCTTACTAGTTCCTTAAGATTTCTTGCTGCAGAACCCTGTCTAATTAAAATATACATTCCTAATCTAAGTCTATTAAGCATCTCTTCAACAGTAGAGCATTCATGCTCTGTCAATACTCCTGCTGCTACGTACGCATTTAACTCTTTGTCTTTTATTTCAGGACCGTGACCATCCATTAGTTTATTATGTTCCCTAGCAAGTTTAATTTTGTCAACAATCTCTTCATCTCCACCGATAACCCCTGGGTAATTCATAAGTTCCCCAAGTCCTAAAACTCTTTCATGATCTATGAGCTCGGATAAATCTTCTGCTAACAGTTTTGCGCCAGATGTTTCAAAAGATGTAGCAGGAACACACGAAGGTAACATAAAATATGCATTTAATGGTAGTCCTTCACTTGCTTTTAGCATGTATTTGATTCCTTCTATTCCTTTTACATTAGCTATCTCGTGTGGATCTGCAACTATTGTTGTAGTTCCTCTTGGAACTACAGCTCTTGCAAATTGTGGTGGAGATACCATGGAAGATTCTATATGAACATGACCATCAATGAGACCTGGTGCAACAAATTTTCCTTCTAAGTCTACTTCTGTTTTCCCCACATAATTGCCTATGCCAACTATTTTTCCTCCATTTATAGCTATATCGCCTTCAACTATTTCATGGGAAAACACATTGACAATTCTAGCATTCTTAAGAACTAGTTCTGGCTTTGTTCTGCCATAGGCTAGGTCAATTTTTTGCTTTATTTCCGACCTCATCTCAATACCTCCCAATAGCGTTGTTAATATTTCCTAGCATTTTAGTGTAGCGAAGATTTAATTCTTCGCTACAAAAATACTTAGTTTTAATATTTAAATTAATTTCTATATGTTTAGTAGTTAAACTTATTTATTATTTGTTTTGGCTTAAAGCTTTTAATAATTTTTCAGGTGTAACAGGTATTTCAGCCATTCTAACTCCTACTGCATTATATATAGCATTTAGTATAGCTGGCGCAACATATACCATTACAGGCTCTCCAATTCCCTTTGCCCCAAAAGGTGCGGTAGACTCTGGATCTTCTACTATAATCTTATCTACTTCTGGCATATCCATAGCAGTAGGTATTAAATAATTTGTAAATCTATTGTTTTTGATATACCCTTTTACAACATTTAAGTTTTCTAATACCGCATAACCATATCCCATTGCAAAACCTCCATCGATTTGTCCCTCTATCAATGTAGGATTTATGGCTTTACCAACATCTTGAGCAACTGTAGCTTTTATTATTTCAACATATCCTGTCTCTGTATCTACTTCAACTTCAACTCCACATGCTCCAAAAGTATATGGCCAATATGGTGAACCTTGACCTGTTTCCTCATCCATTTGTGTAGAGTGAGCTATAAAAGTAGCCTCTTTTCTCAATAATTCATCTCCAATTTTTTCAGCTATTTCTGTAAAAGTTACTTTTCTGCTTGGGAAGGTTTTGATATAAACTTTTCCCTCTTTAATTACTAAACCTGTATCGCTGTTTACTGCCAGTATTTCTACTGCAATTTTGATTATTTCCTCCCTTAATGCTTCGGCAGCTTTTTTTATTGCATTACCTGTATTATAAGTCTGTCTACTTGCGGCTGCTGTACCAGCATCAGGTGTGATACTAGTGTCCTCATTTATAAAAATTATATCTTCTACCTGTAGTCCAAGTACCTCTGCTGGGATTTGGCTCATTATTGTCTTTGCACCTTGCCCAACTTCTGTAGCTCCAACGTATATTGCTACTTTCCCATCTTTTCTTAGTTCAGCAATAGCTGTTGAAACATCTGGAAATCCATTACCGTATCCAGTTCCATAAAACATAGTTGCAAATCCTATACCTCGTTTTTTCATTGGGCTACACCACCTTTGAATCTTTCTATAAAGTTCATCTTCTTTTCTACTTCTTCTATGCATCGATCTAGAGGAACACTTTCGTCTATTAATTGTCCTGTAGCTGTTTCTGAACCTACCTTGAAAATATTTTTAAGCCTAAATGTAACTGGATCCATGTTTAACTTCTCTGCTAATATATCCATCTGCTGCTCATAAGCAATTGGTACTTGAGTTGCACCAAAGCCTCTCATAGCTCCTGCAAATGGGTTGTTAGTGTATATTGAATAGCTATCAACTTTCACATTTGGTATTTCATAAGGTCCTGTAGCATGAACCCCTGCTTTTCTCATAACATTTATAGCCCAAGAAGCATAAGCACCAGTATCTCCAATTAGTATAGCTTCCATAGCCAATAGCTTTCCTTCCTTTGTGGCACCAGTTTTATATTTCATTTTTACTGAGTGTCTTTTACAGTGAGCTTCAAATGTCTCTTCTCTTGAGTATATAGCTTTTACTGGTTTTCCTGTAATTTTTGTTGCCATTGCTAGATGTATCTGCATAGTAATATCTTCTCTTCCGCCAAAGGCTCCTCCAACAGCAGGGTTAATTATCTTAACCTTTTCTGTTGGTACACCCATAGCTTCAGCTACTTCTATTTGATCAAAATGAGGATATTGTGTTGCAACTGCTACAACTATTGTGCCATCTTCCTCTATATAAGCAATTCCTGCTTCAGGCTGTAAAAAAACATGGTCAACCATTGGTACATAATATTCGTTTTCTACTATTACGTCACATGCTTTAAATGCTTCATCAATATTTCCTTTTCTAATCTTATAGTGATATACTATATTACTATTTCCATCATGAACTTGTGGTGCAGTATCCTTCATAGCTTCAGAAGGATCAAATACCGCTTCTATTTCTTCATATTCAACTTTAATAGCTTTAAGTCCCTTTTCTGCAGCTTTTTCAGATTCAGCTACTACAAAAGCTATTGGATCTCCAACTCTTCTCACTTTTTTATTGCAAAGAACTTCATGATCTTTAAACAAAACTCCATGACTGTTAAGCCCTGGAACATCCTTTGCAGTCAGTATCTTTACTACGCCATCTATCTTTAATGCTTCTGAAATATCTAATTTAAAATATGCATGAGGTTTTGTAGATCTTAGAGTTTTACCATAAAGCATTCCTTCCATATATATGTCTTGTGGATATATGGCTTTTCCTGTAACTTTAGAGAGCCCATCTACTCTAATTACGCTTTTTCCTACTACATCTAGCTTCACTTCTACTTCCCTCCTTGTAAATCTTTTGCAGCCTTTTCAACTGCGTTTACAATTTTGTTGTATCCAGTACAACGACAAAGGTTTCCTGATATTGCTTCTCTTATT
The DNA here is from genome assembly GCF_040308045.1 of Proteiniborus sp. Taxonomy (NCBI): domain Bacteria; kingdom Bacillati; phylum Bacillota; class Clostridia; order Eubacteriales; genus Proteiniborus; species Proteiniborus sp. The sequence goes on along the minus strand of NZ_JAWRHZ010000020.1, from coordinate 12,577 downwards.
TCGTTTCTATTTGGTGAAGGATTTTTATCTAATAAAGCTTTGGCAGATAACACCATGCCAGGTATACAAAATCCACATTGAACTGCACCTTCATCTAAAAATGCCTTTTGAATAGGATGTAAGTTGTTTTCATCACCCAGGCCTTCAATAGTTAATATTTCTTTTCCTTCTGCTTGAAAAGCCATTACAAGACATGAAGCTACTGTTTCACCATCCATAATTACAGTACATGCTCCACATTCACCTTCGCCACAGCCTTCTTTAGCTCCTAAAAGTCCGAGTTTATCTCTTAAAACGTCTACAAGTCTCATATCTTCATCAATTTCTACACTATGAACTTTTCCATTTACATTAAGCTCTATTTTCTTCATAACTTTCTCCTTCCATCAGCAAAGTAAATATATAATATCTAATTATTTAGGCTAATTGCATTCTTTAAAGCATTTCTTAATACACCTTTAACGGCAACACTCTTAAATTCAACTGTAGATCTTCCTGCTAATCTTTCTGCAACCTGCCCCTGCATAAGTTTTACTCCTTCTTCAATAACTTCTTCAGTCAGTTTTTTACCCTTAAAGAACTCTTCAACTTTTCTTTCTCTTGTACCAAACTTTCCTAAGGAACCATTAGCTATTCTAATCTCTTTGCAGATTTTTTCTTCATCAAATTCAACAAATACACTAGTACATATTCTGGAAATAGCAAGTGCTTTTCTAAGTCCAAGCTTGCTAAATGATAATATTTGTTTTTCATTTGGATTTTTGAACTTAACAGATACTAGTACTTCATTATTTCCTAGAGCAACTTTTCCTTTGTCTAGAAATAGCTCTTCTACTAAAACTTCTCTCTGTCCGTCCTTGCTTTTTATTACAGCTATTGCATCTAATGCAAGAAGTGGAGGAACTATGTCTGCAGCAGGAGAACCATTGCAAATATTGCCACCAATAGTTCCTTTATTTCTAATTTGAGGTGAGCCCACAGAATGTGCTGCTTCCTTTAGCCCTGAAAGCCTAATGCTAAGCAACTTTGATTTTGCTATCTCTGTAAATGTAGTAGCTGCACCTATTTCAACTAAATTGTTTTCAACTTTAATAAATGACATTTCCTCTATGCTAGATACATCTATTAAGGCTTCGAAATTTGCCTTACGATTTTTTATGTCTATAACTAAGTCTGTACCGCCTGCTATAATTTTGCCTTTTTCTCTATATTGGTCTAAAATTTCAATTGTTTCTTCAACAGTATTTGGCTTATGCACATATTTTATTGACATATATCTATCCTCCTTAATCTATTGAGAAAAATATTATAATTCATAATATAATATTTCCAAATTATTAGTGTGTTTTTATTGGCATATTTTATGCTTAATTATTGTAAAACCACTATATATAGTATCCCTTTTCTTTAGTTTTTGATTTTACAATAAAAAATAAACCTAGAATATGTAAAAGCCTAAAGATAAACGTCCTAAACTTATTTCTTACTGTAAATGTAAAACCTAGAAAAGTAACGTATTTAATTTCCGCTCCCTTAAAGGGAGCGGAGTTTTAATTCTATAGGAAAATATATTTTAATACGAATAACACAGATAATATATAAATAACTGGTGATACTTCTTTTCCTTTTCCAGTTAAAAGCTTTAATAATGCATATGAAACCATACCAAATACTATACCTTCTGCAATACTATATGCTATTGGCATCATGATAATTGTTAAGAAAGCTGGTATAGCTTCTGTAAAGTCATCTAAATTAATTTTCTTAATTGGTGACATCATGAATAGTCCAACTATTATAAGTGCTGGTGCAGTAGCTGCACTTGGTATAATTCCAAATAATGGCGCAAGGAATAGAGCAAGTGCAAATAACACTGCTGATGTTAGTGCAGTAAGTCCTGTTCTACCACCTTCAGCAACTCCTGATGCACTTTCTACATATGTTGTAACTGTACTAGTTCCTAAAAGTGCTCCTACAGTTGTACCTACAGCATCTGCAAATAGTGCTGGTTTAACTCTTGGTAAAGTACCTTTTTCATCAAGCATATCTGCTTTTGAAGCAACTCCAATTAAAGTACCAATAGTATCAAATACGTCAACAAATAGGAATGTAAATAATACAACTAACATATCAAGAGTAAAAATTTCGGAAAAGTTTAGTTTAAATGCAACTTGTGATAATGAAGGTGGAAGAGAAACTATCTTCTCTGGCATTGGTGTAACCCCAAGAGGTAATCCAATAATTGTAGAAGCTAATATACCTATTAAAATAGCGCCTTTAACTTTTTTGTGTAAAAGTATTCCTGTGATTATAATTCCTAATATAGCTACTATAGCTGCTGGGCTTGTAACATCTCCTAACTTTACAAGTACAGCATCATCGTTAACAATAATACCTGCACCTTGGAAACCAATAAAAGCTATAAATAGTCCAATACCAACTGAAACTGCATTCTTTAGGTTCATAGGTATTGCATTAACTATTGCTTCACGTGCATTAACAAATGATAGCAAAATAAAAATAATACCTTCTAGAAATACTGCTGTTAGTGCAAATTCCCATGAGTGTCCCATAATTCCACAAACTGTAAAAGCAAAGAATGCATTTAGTCCCATACCTGGAGCTAATACAAATGGATAATTGGCAGCAAAAGCCATAATTAGTGTAGCTATAACCGCTGATAATGCTGTAGCCGTAAATACTCCACCAGGATCCATTCCTGCTGCAGAAAGAATTCCTGGGTTTACAGCTAAAATGTAGCCCATTGTCATAAAAGTAGTAATACCAGCAATAATTTCAGTTTTAACGTTAGTTTTGTTCTCGTTTAACTTAAATGTTCTTTCTAAAAAACCTGTTTGAGCATTAACGTTATTACTCATTAATAAACCCCCTATTTTTTAATTTTTCCCTTATAAAGGTTTTCCTTATAAATAATATCTATTTAAAAAACTACCCTCCTTTCATAATTTCTTAGCACCTCTTAAGTAAGTATAACCTAAGAGATATAATCAAGCAGTTATAATTATTACTGCTAAATTATAGCTTGTCCATAGATGCTAATTCTTCTATTTTTTGAACTAGATATATATAGTAGTATATTTATTATTATGATTAGTAGACTCATAAAACATTTATGCATTTAATAATCATAATAATGAAAACGTTTTTCTTTTATTATTGAGCCCAAGCTTCTACATATTAACGTAAAAGCTTGGGTTATCAACAATTATTTAACTATTGGGTCAAGAATTTCAAAGTTGTTTACATCTACTAATCCTTTGTCACTTATTTTCCATTTAGGGCTTGTTGACAATGCCAAGAATGATACGTGCATAAACGGAGCATGTAGTGTACCACCTAATTGATCTCTTACAGTAGATTCTAGACTAGCTATCTTAGCACTTACTTCTGAGCCTGTTAGCTCATCCGTTATAAGTCCTCCAACTGGAAGTGCCAATTCATCTAGAACTCTACCGTTATTAGCAACAGCAACTCCACCACCCATTTCTATAACTCTATTAACAGCAACAACCATATCTCTCAAATTAGTTCCTGTAACTGTTATATTGTGAGTGTCATGGGCAATTGATTGTGCAAATGCACCTTGCTTTAATCCAATTCCTTTGACCATAGTTTTACCAATGTTTCCATTGCGCCCATACCTTTCTATATTAGCTAAGTATATTACATCTTGGTTAACATCAGCTTCTACTATTCCTCTATTAACTCTAACTTGAGCTTCACCTGTTTCTGTCAAGTTTTGATCTGGTATAGCTTGGATGTATCTAACTGTAGCAGTATTCCCGTCTGTACGAATTTCTAAATCTGTCTCAGTTATAGGTGCCCTTTTAACTGAATTTTTAACTACATCTGGATAAGTATATTTTGGTAGCTCAATTAATAATTCTCCTTGTGAAGCTACTAATTGTCCTTTGATAAATACAGCTTCAACATTCATTTCTTTTATATCGCTTATAACTGCTATATCAGCAACTCTTCCTGGTAAAAGAGCTCCTCTATCATTTAATCCCCAATAAGTTGCAGGGTTTATTGTAGCCATTTGTATAGCTTCAATAGGGTCTACTCCTTCTCTTATTGTTCTTCTTATGACATCGTTCATGTGTCCTGACTTTTCTAAGTCTTCAGCTACCATGTCGTCTGTTACTAGTATAAGTCTCCTTGAATCTAGTCCTTCTTCTGTTACAGCTCTTATACATTCAGCCATATTTCTTTGAGTAGAACCTTCTCTCATAAATACATATACACCTTGTCTTAACTTTTCAACACATTCTTCCTTAGTTGTTGTTTCGTGACAAGAGCAAGTTCCTCCACAGCATATTATGTGAGCTGCTAAGTCTGCGCCAAATAATTCTGGGGCATTACCGTCAACTGGTTTTCCTATACTTTTAGCGTATATAGTTGAAGTTAAGAGATCTGTTATTATTTCTGGTGTGTTTTTGTATACATGTTTTGCTAGTGAAAAACCTTGTAATTCCCCTATACCAAATATATTAGGATAGTTTAGAAGATCTTCCATATCCTTAGAACTTATATCAACACCTGCAGTTTCAAGACTCGGTGCATCAGGAGCTAAAGCAGGAACCTGTAATCTTACGAAGTTTGGGACCTTGCTACATTCATCAGCCATAGCTTTCATAGCTACAGGTCCTAAAGCATTACCAATTTCATGTGGGTCAGCTATTAAAGTAGTTGTACCTGATGGTATAGATAATCTTGAAAACTCAGTAATAGTTAGCATACTACTTTCAAAGTGCATATGTGAATCCATAAATCCTGGTGATAAGTACATTCCTCTTACATCTACAACTTTTGTGTCAGGCCCTATTAGTGATTGGCAATCACCAACAAGCACTATATAATCACCTTTTATAGCAATATCTGCTGTATAAACTTCTCTTGTTATTACGTTCACTATATTACCGTTATAAAGCACTATATCAGCAAAGTGTTTATCTGACATTAGTACATCGATTAACTCTCTGTATTCAATTGCTTGTTTTATATCTTGCGGCTTTAACAAACTTATGCCTCCTTTCTTTTGTTACTTATCAATTAATTCTTTATATACATCCATATTATCTACTATGCCCACGATAGCAGCATCAATTGCTGAATTTTTTTTATCTGCAGCATTTCTTGATGCCGCTCCTGATGCAAAAATAACTATCTCTCCTATACCTGCACCAACTGTATCTACTGCTATTAAAGGCTTGCCTAAAGGTTTAGAGTCTATGTCAATAGGTTGCGTTATTAATAGTTTGCTTCCTACTAAGCTTTCACTTTTTCTTGTTGCAACTACCGTACCTATAACTCTACCTAATTGCATTTTATCACTCCTTTATTTAATGTCCTTGACTATCTTTATCCCTAATTCTTTTGCTTTGTCATATGCTAGAGGAGTTATAATTGCTCTCATAGGTACAGTCACTTCTTTGTTATGAGCCCCCATGTTAAGTAAATCCTTTTCTGTTATTACCTGCCGAGAGCTATAGCTTTCTTGTGTAACTGCATTTTGAGAGTATTTCGTAGAAGTATCTTCAGTTATTGAGGAATTTTTAAAGACATTTAACATTTCTACAAGATAGTCTTTTTTGTCAACACCTTTTATACCCATTTGCTGAAGTTTATCTACGTAATCTTCCATCATTTGCTGAAGCATTGGTATTTTGGATTTATTACCTCTATATGTAAGTACGTTTCCAAAATCCATTAGAATCTTCTTGCCATGCCATAACCCTTGCCATAATAAAGTTGATATAAAACAATCTTGGATTCCTAATGCTAGTTTAGTTGCAGTGTCTTGTGTTGTCATAGGTACTATAATACCGTCAACACTTTCTAAAATCTCCCCAAAGATTAATTTATCTCTTTCTGTATAAACTTTATCTGATTGTAAAGTAGATTTTATTGAAGCTATTCCTTGATTGCCAATAATATCTTCTCCGTTTTCGGTTATGGCAATATCAAATGTAAAACCATAGCGTTTTGCTTTTGAAAGCTCTCTAAGTGAATCATTTAGTCCGAAATTTGTACCGGTGAATACAGCTAAAATATGCTGATTAATATAGGGTTGTTGGTGGTGTGTCAAATTAGCTATTTCTTTTTTGTTATAGCCTTTATTTAATTTTTGAACTAATTGACTAACTATATCGTTAGTTTGATTGTATTTATCCATATTCTAACACCCCATAAGGTTTACACTACTAAATCACGATTATAGTAGCTTTAATAGAAAATCATTATTCATAGTTTTTTAGTATTACTCTTTCAACTTCTGAGTGTGGTCTTGGTATTACGTGTACTGAATGTAATTCTCCTACAGCTCTAGCGGCTTCTGCACCAGCATCTGTAGCAGCTTTAACTGCTCCAACATCTCCTCTAACCATAACAGTTACAAGACCAAAGCCTATTTTATCGTATCCTACTAATGTAACATTAGCTGCTTTTACCATAGCATCTGCTGCTTCTACAGCACCTACTAAACCTTTTGTTTCTACCATACCTAATGCTTGACTCATTATTATTCCTCCCTTAATTTATTACTTTGTACTTGTTTTCTTTTTACTTTCTTCTATATTAGCTTTTTTCTCTTGGTTTTCCTCTTTTTCTACTTCAGATTTCTTACTTTCTTTTTTACTTTTTAAGTTCTTTTCAAATTCATTGATTAACTTATCAACTTCTTCGTGAGGTCTAGGTATTACATGACCAGATACAACTTTGCCAACTCTGTTGCCTGCAGATATTCCGGCTTCAACAGCTGCCTTTACAGCAGCTACTTCTCCTGCAATGTTAATGGTAACACTTACAAGCTTATCTACACCTATTACCTTCTCAACTCCTACAAGCTTTACATCTGCTGCCTTGCTTGCAGCATCTAATGCTGTAATAGCTGCAGTTAACCCAACTACTTCAATTAATCCAAGAGCTGATTTCAAAACTACACCTCCTTATTTCCTGTCCCTATAGTAAGGAGCCCTTTTTTCCTATTGAATCCAAGGATACTTTAGGAATATAAGCTTCTAAATTGTTGATAACTCCTGTTTTTACATAAACATCTTTAATGCCCTTATTGTTCTGATTTATTGTGTATTCATTGCTAGTTTCTTGACTATCATTTGACTTCTTTATTTTGCCAGCAAGTTCATTTAATGTAAGCATTGTATTTGACTTTTTGACAGCCTTATTATTGTTACTTGACTTTATGTTGCCTTGAGCCAAATCTTCAAGCTTAACTTTATTAAAAGAGTTTACTCTATTATTCTCTACTTGCTTAGTTGATAAGTTAAGAGTCCCTAGGCCTTTTGAGTTTACAACAGTTGTGTTTGCATTTTTATTTATAACATTTATTAAAAGCTGCTCCTCTTTTGGGCCTAAACCTGATACTGTATACGCATTTTTTGCATAATTACTCCTCGTATCAACTTTTTTACTATTTTGAGCAATATTATTCATAATTACTCTTGCCAATGGGTTAGCCATTTTTTTCACCACCATTTAGCTATTCTAATATTTTATCTACTTCGTCATGAGGTCTAGCTATAACGTTCGTAGATATTATTTCTGCTATGTTTTTTACAACTTCTGTTGCGTTATCTACAGCTGCCTTTACTGCGGCTACTTCACCTGATACTATTACAGAAACGACTCCAGAGCCGACAAAATTTACATCAACTATGCGTACATCAGCTGACTTAACCATAGTATCAGCTGCCTGTATAGCAGCTACTAAACTTCTAGTTTCTACCATGCCTATGGCCTGTCTCATACTCTATTACCACCTTTAATTATTTTTTCATTCCCGGAAAATATTTTTGAATATCTATTTTTCCCTCATATCCAGGAATCACTGCCATCTCATAAAAATGTGCATCTTCACCTAAAGGTTTTGTAGCATCAATTCCCATTTTATCTGTTACTCCACGAGCAACATGTGATGCTTCCAGACCTGAACCTAGAGCTCCTGGTACTATGACTACATCTTTTGAAGCTTGAACCCTAGAAGCTAAAGCAAGTTCTACACTTTTTACATTATATATATCAATATCATCATCTACTACAATAACATGCTTAATATCATAAAATGCACCAAATGCAGCTAATATTGCAGCTTTGCCATCTCCTTCTTTTTTCTTGTTTATTGAGATAATGGCATGCAGTCTGCATCCGCCACCTACTGTTATATTTACATCCTTAACATCTACCATATTTTTAACTGCAGCATATAATTCAGCTTCTCTTACGAGGCCATTAGCAAGATGCTCCTCTCTACAAGGAAAGGCATGCTGAAATATTGGGTTATTTCTATGCATAATAGTTCTAACTTCCATTACTGGATTTGGAGCTACTTCTCCATAGTAGTTCATTAATTCACCAAATGGTCCTTCTGTTTCGCGTCTATTTGGTACTAATACTCCCTCAAGAACTATTTCTGCATAAGCAGGAACTTCTAAATCAACAGAATGACATTTTACTAGTTCAAGAGGTTCTCCCCTTAAAGCGCTATCAACTTCGTATTTGTTAAGACCATACTTTCTAGAACCTATTTGAGATGCTAGTAGAAAAGTTGCATCATAGCCAAGTACTACTGCACATTCTAAAGGTTTATTTATTTTTTCAAACTCAGCAAATTGCTCTCGTAGTGCTGGTGAATGTCCAGATATAAGTGCATTTATAATATTTCCTTTATGAACTTGAAATCTTCTAACTGCCATGTGTGTATACCCTGTTTCTGGGTCTCTTACTATGAACATACCTGCTGTAATAAAGCTCGATGCGTCTTTAGCATGTGAGGTAGGTACTGGTAGCATTTTTTGTATATCAATATTTCTAGTAATAATATTTTCCTTTACTGGACCATTGTTTACTAGCTTTACAGGCTGAGGATTTGCTATTGCATTCATATACTTAAATACTCTTTCCTCAGGTGTAGTATTAGTCATTTTGTAGTAAAGTTCCCTATTTCCATAAAGGCCCCCTACTACAGGCACATCGTATCCTTTGACTTTGTTAAATAAAATAGGTTTTTCATTTTCAAAGTATCTCAATACAGCCCCTAATTCAAATTTAGGGTCTACAGCTACATTACAAACCTCTAACTCTCCAAGTTGCTCTAATTTTTTTAGAGTAGCCCTTAGCATTTGTTTCTCCATGATCTCCCTCCTTTCGAGTCTTATTCTCCCCATCTTTTTGATAGATTATGTTCAATACCAAGTTGGTCTAAGACCCTACCAACTATTATACTTACAATATCTCCTATACTTTCAGGATGATTATAAAATCCAGGTGTTGGAGGCAAAACTACCACTCCTGCCTTTGCTAGTTTCAACATATTCTCCAAATGTATAGTACTAAGTGGGGTTTCTCTAGGAACTATTACTAGTTTTCTATTCTCCTTTATTATAACATCTGCAGCTCTTGTTAACAAATTATCTGATATGCCATTTGCAATAGATGCTACAGTTTTCATTGAGGAAGGAATAATCACCATTGCATCTGTTTTGAATGAGCCACTCGCTATAGGAGCTGCAAAGTTTTTATTGTCATGAAAATAAGTAGCTAATCCTTTTAATTCGTCAAGGGTTACTCCGCACTCATGTTCCACTACATATTCTCCCATTGTAGTTACTACAAGATGAGTTTCTATATTTAACTCTTGAAGTACTTTTAGAAGGGCCACTCCATATATACCTCCACTACCACCAGAGATACCAACAATTATTTTCATATTATTTTCCCCTCTTTCCATCACCAGCCAAATGTACTTAGGTCGTGAAAAATATTTTGTGTTTATTATTTAGGCACAAAAAGTCGTCTCTATATTTTTTAGTTGGCGACTTTTTGTGCAAATAATAAATTTGTTTCTTTCAAAAATTTATTTATGACTGTCCCCGAAACGAGGACAGTCTTGAAAAACTATTTTACTTTGTTTTCTGGATCTCCTGCTCCTACCCATGGGTCTAAGCCTTTTTCAAATGCATCGATGTATTCATCTATAGTCATAATCTTTGTAAATATGCTAAGGTCAACTAGTCCATGTTGATGTTGTTCTTCTGTTTTTGAATGAACTCCGTCACTTAAAGTAATTACTTTATAAGCATTTGCTAAAGCATCAGCAGCTGTAGATCTAACACATACGTTAGTCCATACTCCTGTAACTACTACAGTGTCTATATTTTCTTCTCTTAAATATAAGTCTAAATCAGTATGCCAGAAAGCACTGTGTCTTCTCTTAGGGATTATATATTCGCCTGGTTCTGGATAAAGCTCTTTAATAAAGTCTGAACCCCAAGTTCCTTTAACAGCGTGAACTGGTCTTACCCTGAAGTCTGCGTCTTTTTCTCTATGAGCTTCTTGGATATGAACTAATTGAACATCGTCTTTTCCTTGAGCATTTCTTTCTCTTACCCATTTAAATAATTTTTGAAGATTTGGAATTATTTCTTCCCCACCTGGGCATCTTAATGGAGCTTTCTCTCCTATAAAATCATTCAACATATCTATAACTACTATTGCTTGTCTTGTCATTATATTCTCTCCCTTTACTTCAATTTAATATTAATTGTTATTATACTTTATTTTTTATATTTCATCAATTGTGGCCTGTACGAGGCTACAGGCCGCAATTGGTTAAAAGCTATTATAATTAATATGTTATAGTTTTAGGTAAAACTTGTATGCTTTGTCTCTTAACAAATTTACCAAAGCCAGGTTGTACCTTAATTCCTCTAATACCTCTTACGTGCTTATCTATTACTTCTGGATGTTCTTTTCTATAGCTTCTTTCATATTCAGCACTATATAGGTTAGGGAATTCCTTAAATATTTCTGCATATCTTTCCCTAACTCCTTCTGGATATTCATGGACTAGTTTTTGTAGTTCTTCATCAGTTAATGATGTTAATATGCTTTCATCTTCATCTTTATATACTAAGTGTCCACGAATTATAGTTTTCACAACTTTTCCTTTTAATTCCATTCCTTCAAGTGGAGTATATCCGCACATTGAAGCTTGTTTCTTAGGATCAATAACCCATCTCTTATCAAGATCAATTATAGCAAAGTCAGCATCTGAACCTATGTGTAAAGCACCTTTCTTAGGATATAATCCATAATGTTTTGCTGCATTAGTTGATAATATGTCAACTAATTTGCTTAGTGATATTCTACCTTTATTATACCCTTCACTTACTAGAACAGGTACCATTGTTTCAACACCAGGTATTCCTGGGAATGCAGTCCAGATATTTAATCCTTCTTTTTTCTTTTCAGCTTCTAGCTCATAAGGAGCATGGTCTGTAGCAATAAAGTCTACGCTACCATTTCTAAGACCTTCCCATAATTCTTCATTATCCTTTTTAGTTCTAAGTGGTGGAGCAATCTTAGCATTAGCGCCGTGAATTGTCATAGATTCTTGGTAGTTTAATGTTAGATAGTGAGGACAAGTTTCTGAAGTTACACTTAAACCTCTTTTCTTTGCTTCTCCTACTAGCTTAGCTCCTATTCCAGTGCTCATATGAACTATGTGAAGTCTAGCACCTGTAGCTTCAGCAAAGCTTATTCCTAATTCAATAGCTACTTTTTCAGCTAATTCCTCTCTTGCTTCTGCCCATGCTGGTCCATCTAATCTTCCTTCTTTTTGGAACTTCTTAACGTTATAGTCACACATTGCAAAGTTTTCTGCATGTATCCCTATTGGTAGCCCTGTCTTAGCAACCACTTTAAAACATTCATACATTTCTGGGTCAGTTACTCTTGGGTATGTTGGAACTGATGGAGTCATATAAACTTTATATGCAACTACTCCTTCTTCTGCTTGTGCCTGCACATTGTGTAACGCGTCTTCTCTTACATCTTCTCCGGTAACTCCACCCCATAGAGCATAGTCAACTAATGCTTGTGGTTTAATTACATCTTTCTTTAAGTTTAATTGTTCAACATTTCTTACAGATGGAACTGAACAGCATGGCATATCTATAACTGTAGTTACTCCACCTGCCGCCGCTGCAGCTGTGCCTGTTAAGAAATTCTCTCTATGAGGGAATCCTTGATACATAAAGTGAGTATGTGAATCAATACATCCAGGTAAAGTTAAATGTCCTCCAGCGTCTATTGTATTTTTAGCCTCTATCCCATCAACACAATCTGTAAAGCCTGCTATCTTTTCATCTTTTACTAAGATGTTAGTCAATACAGTGTTATCTCCTTGAGGGATTCTAGCATTTTTAAGAATCAAATCATACATTTTTTGTTTCCTCCTTTTTTATTATAATGAATAGGAAAGTTCTACCTTGAACCTTTATAATTAGGAACTTTCCGTAATGAATTTTAAGCAAATTGCCAAATGTTAGCGTTTTCATGTTTCGTTCCAATAAACTGGAGAGAAATCCTCTCCAAGTCTATTGGCCTACATATGTCTTTAGAACAAACCAACTATAGTGCCATCTGGAAGTATATCCATCTTGTTTGCTGCTGGTACTTTTGGTAATCCTGGCATTGTCATTACTTCTCCTGTAAGGGCTACTATAAATCCTGCTCCTGCTGATAATCTTAATTCTCT
>NZ_JAWRHZ010000019.1:0-3561 GCF_040308045.1 Proteiniborus sp. | reverse complement strand
CCTATAGTAGGATTTCAAGAAGGAATTATAGACATGAAGGGGCCACTTACTAAATATACTCCATTTTCCCATTTAAATAATTTAGTCATACACATAGAAAAAAATGAAGGGGTAGATCCTCACAAACATGAAGAAGCCGTTCGCATTGGCGGTATAAAAATAGCCCATTATTTAGCAGAAAAAGCTATAAACAACACTTATGATGAGATAGAAAAATATACATGGAATAGTATACCAGAAAAGCTTAATGAATACCCAAATTTACCAAAAGTAGTTTATGTATATCAATGTATGGCTCAAGGGTTACTTCATGACACCTATTTTTATGGAAAAGACTTAAAGAAGATGATACCAACATTAATAACTCCATTAGAAATTATTGATGGAATACTTATAAGTGGAAATTGTGTATCGCCAGGGTCAAAGACTACTACTTATCATCATCAAAACAATGCTATCATTAAAGAATGTTTTAAAAGAGATGGAAAAGAAATAAATTTTTTAGGTATAGTATTAACCCCACTAATGGTGACATTGGATGATAAATATAGAAACTCTATTATGACTGCTAGAATGGTGGAATCAATAGGTGCAGATGGAGTAGTTCAATCTCAAGAAGGATTTGGAAATCCAACAACAGATTTAATGATGATATGTAAAAGACTTGAAGACAAGGGAATTAAGACGGTAATAATAAGTAATGAAGATGCAGGAGTAGATGGAAAATCTGAATCTCTTCCAGATGGAACTATTGAAGCAAATGCTATAATTTCTACAGGAAATAGTAATGCTCGAATAACTATTCCACCTATGGATAAGGTCTTAGGTGATTTAAAGGCTATTGAACATATAACTGGTGGTTTTGTCGGTTCCATTCAAGATGATGGAAGTTTAATCATTGAGATACATGGTATAATGGGAAGCCATAATCTTCAAGGATATAGCAATTTAAGTGCTGTAACTATATAGGAAGGAGGTAAAAATTTGAAAAGAATAGTATATTATACCAATCAATTTTTCGGACAAATTGGTGGAGAAGAAAGTGCAAGTATTCAACCTGAAATCCATGAAGGAATGATAGGTTCAGCCAACGCTTTCAGTGGTAAATTAGATGGAGAAATAATAGCAACAGTTATATGTGGAGATAATTATTATGCTGAAAATATGGAAAGTGCAAGAAAAGCAATATTTAATGAGTTAGACAAACTAAATCCAGATATTTTTATAGCTGGGCCAGCATTTAATGCGGGAAGATTTGGGATTGCCTGTGGTGATCTATGTGCCAATATTGAAGAAAAATACAATATTCCAACTATAACAGGACTATATATTGAAAATCCAGCAGTTGATATATATAAGGATAAAACTTATATAGTAAAAACAGGAAAATCAGCAGCAGGTATGAGAAAGGCAGTAACTAAAATGGCTAATATTGCAAATAAACTTTTAAAAGGAGAAAAACTAGGTCTTCCAGATGAAGAAGGATACATTCCAAAAGGTATAAGAGTAAATGTTTTTAAAGACAAATCAGGGGCAGAGAGAGCATTAGATATGTTAGTTAAGAAATTAAATGGAGAACCTTTTGAAACTGAAATACCTATACCTAGCTACGATTCAGTTACTCCCGCCAAAGCTATAGCAAATATAAAAGATGCAAAGATAGCTGTACTAACTAGTGGTGGTATAGTTCCTATGGGAAATCCACACCATCTACCAGCAGCTACAGCTAAATTTTATAAAAAGTATCCAATTTCAAAATTAGATAGATTAGTAGGAGGTGAGTATGAGTCAGTTCATGCAGGGTATGACCCAGTTTATGCCAATGAAAATCCTAATAGGATTTTACCACTTGACTTATTGAGAGAACTAGAGAAAAAGGGGGAAATAGGTTCACTATATGAATATTATTTCGTCACAACAGGAAACTCTACATCTGTATCAGATGCTACTAGAATGGGAAAGGAAATAGCTAAAGAGTTAAAGAATGCAGAAGTAAATGGTGTTATAATGACTAGTACTTGAGGTACTTGCACACGTTGTGGAGCAACAATAGTTAAAGAAATAGAGAAAATTGGTATTCCTGCAGCACATATTTGTACAGTGACACCTATTTCAAAGACAGTAGGGGCTATTAGAATAGTACCTGCTATAGCCATCCCTTATCCAGTAGGAAATCCAGAACTACCTGAAGATAAAGAAAAGGAAGCAAGAATGAATGTTGTAAATAATGCCTTAAATTCTCTTACAGTGGATTTTTAAAATAATTTAGGAGGGGTTATTTATGAAAATTGCAGTTCTTGGTTCAGGAAATGGTGGTTGTGCTGTAGCCTTTGATTGGGCTCAATTAGGTCATGATGTTTATATGTTTGACTTTGAGAATTTCCCAACTAATATAGAAGCTATATCAAAAAACAATGGAATTCATTCAGAAGGCAACTAGAAGGATTTGCTGAAATTAAATACGCAGGTCATGATTTAGAAAAAGTAGTAAACAAAGCTGATTTAATATTCGTAGTTGGTCCAGCCTATAGTACAGAAGCATTTGGAAAAGCTACAAAACCATATTTAAAAAAGGGACAAATAGTAATAGTTTGCCCAAGTTCTTGTGGTGGAAGTATTGTATTTAAAAATGCATTAGGAATAAATATTGAAGATGAAAATTATATACTAGCTGAAACTAATACCTTGCCATATGCTGTTAGAATTATGGAACCTGGTAGTATTCATATATACCTGAAATTAAAAGGAGGACTATTATTAGCTGCTCTACCAAGTAAGTATATTTTAAATGTGTATAACATGATAAAAGATGTTTATCCATGTATGGTTCCAGTAAAAAATGTACTTCAAACCACATTACAAAATGCAAATCCTATAATTCATCCAGCAATAACTATATTGAACACAGGACTACGAAGATGTAGGTTATGGTTTAGTATTTATGACAGAACTAGCAAGACAAGTAGGAATAAGTACTCCAGTTATGGATTCAGTAATAAATATAGTTTCAGTACTCATGAATAGAAACTATAGGGGAGAAAAAAAGAGAACTATGAAGACATTAGGATTGGATAAATACTCTTTAGATGAATTAAATGAAATATTGTAAAATTAAAAGATTATATATCAAAAGTTAACGTTTTCAAAGACGAAATGTTAATCCTCCTAAAAGAAATTTTGATATGAAACTAGGTAGGATGTATGAGAAAACTATATCGTTTTATTTAAAATAATAAAAAGTATAGGGGGTCTTAATATGGATCAAACAGCAAGCTATGGAATACTTTCGTTATTGCCTGCACTCGTTGCATTAATTCTATCTTTTGCGACTCGAGATGCCATTTTTTCTCTTCTAATAGGTGTTCTTGTAGGAATTGCTATTACAGGAGAAAATATATTATTTGGATTTACTGGGCTTTTACAAAATGCATTAGGAAATGCAGATTTTATTTGGGTTTTGTGTATTGAAGTATTTGTAGGACTTATGGTAGCGTTTTTCCAAAAATCAGGTGCTATAAATGCTTTTTCAGAAAAAATAGAAAAGAAAAATATAAAAGCAAG
>NZ_JAWRHZ010000018.1:0-8276 GCF_040308045.1 Proteiniborus sp. | reverse complement strand
CAATGAACGGAGATTTGTCATCCATTTTTGTTTATAAAGATATTAAAAAGATATCCCTTATGGGGGTAACTATTTTAATCAATATAAATGTTCAAAAATCAAGGGTTGTTAGAAATCTCTATTAAGATTTTTGACAATACCTTCTTTTTAAGGAGGGGTATATAATGAACTTTATTCCACCATAATTTATTTATGTAGTGTTAGTTTACACTAGGGGTTATGTTGAGGTGAGTGCATGAAAATTTTAGATTTCAAAAGTTTGTGGGGTTACTCTTTATTTCTTATATTCTATTATATATATGATAAATTTCTAAGAAACACTTCTTTTAGAAAAATAGGTAAGCCACTTTCACTTTTACTTTGTATTGGTTTTATCTTATTACCTGATTTTTTAGGAGTAAAGAACGAGTATTTATACCGATTACTTAAGACAATACCAGCATTCTTTGCTTTTAACTTTTTAAATAAAGAAAAAAGGAGATAGAATTATATGAACAATAAATTAAAACATATAGTAAGTATGATTATTGTACTAACAATTTGTTTTTCAAGTATACAGGTGTTCGCAGTTAATGTTACTGGAAACATGAGTTTAAAAGACAATAAAGATAAAACAGGAGAAATAGCAATAAATATAAGTAGTGGAAAAGCTTTTCATGTAAGAGAACTTACCAATGAGTCAATAAAGCAAGATATGTTAAATAAAATTATGGAATATAAAAAATCCACTAATTCAAACGTAATATCACCTTTTTATAGACCTAATCCAGGAGATGAGTCTACATTGCTATATGGTCCTTACCAAAAATATAGTGATAACAGACTATCAAAGAGCATTATTAAATTAGCTTGTGATGCAGCTATACTCTTAGTACCTGGTAAAATCTTAGAAACTGAGCTTAAAACAGCATATAAAGTAATTTCTGCAGTAATAGCCAATCACGCACTAATTGAATACAGATCAGCAGTAGATGATATTCCTGATGATAACTGGTACGAAGTATGGCAGTGGAAGTATTATAGCGATTACTATGATGCATATGTAATAATGACGACTATCGTATTCTATGCCGACAAGTATTATAGCGATCCAATTTCAGTAACCTATTATGAAACAGATATAGAATTTAATTAATTGCTTCAGAAAGCGCATCTATGGCATAAATCCTTTAAACAGGTGCACATAAAAAATGAACTACTTCCTGTCAAGTAGAAGCTAAGCAGAGGCAGAGGGACGGGGTTGCTGCTTCACCTTCATATAATACTGAAACAGCTCAGACTGAAAAAAGTTTGGGCTGTTTTTTAATGCAACTTATGCCTTTAAAACGACCACTTATGCCAAGAGGATTGTCCCTAAAGTTTGATTATGATACTTTTGAATTATAATAAAACTAAAATCTAAGGAAGACAAAATATGATTAATCAAATGGCCTGTTATATTGTTAAAAAAATGAAAAGGAATAATGTAATTGATGAGGATAAAATGGAGCTATATATTTTTGGAATTGAAATCCTATTAATAACGATTATTAAATATCTAGGATTATTTATTATAGCATTGTTACTAGGAGTTGTAAAAGAGGCTATTACTTTTATTATAGCTTTTAGTATGTTAAGAATTCAAGCAGGAGGAGTACATTTAAAATCTTTCTGGCAATGCTTTGCTATTACAAATATTATAACTTTTTCTTGTATATTTCTTGTAAAAGCTTTACCCATTAACCACACCATGATATATCAAATGATTATGCTAGTCATATCTATTATTCTAGTTCTAGTATTTGCACCAGTTGATACAGAAAATAAGCCATTAAGTGAACTGGAAAAAAAGTTGTATAAAAAAAGAAGTGCTTACGTGATAATCATAGGAAGTATAATCACTGTTAGTCTAAGCATGGTTTATCATTCTTTCATTATTTATGGCAATATTGTGTCACTAGGATTCCTCTGTGAGGGAATTACCTTGATGCCTTTAGAAGCAATAAAAAAGTTATATAGGGGAGGTGAATTAAATGAAGGCAAAAACTAAATTATTAAGTAGTATGGCAGTAGTAGCTATGGTATTTGCAAATTTAGGACTAAACATTAACTGCATAGGGATTTTGTATCAGCCTAAATGTCCAAGGAGATATTGAAAGTTATTAGTAACTAAACAAGTAAAAACTCTGATATTTATGAAATATCTGAACACATTAATAGGATTTAGAACAATTAGGGACTCCAAAATGATGTTTTTAAATACTCATTTAGTTAAGAGTAATGTAGAATCACTAAAGAATAGAGGAGAGATTACTGCCTTAGGTGATTAATTACTCTGGAGCAGTAAAATATTCAAAAAATAAGGATTGTCAGGAACCTCTATTAATATTATTGACAATACTATAAAAAATTGGAGGTAAAAACATAAAAAAAGCTATATCTATGATTTTAATATTAACATTGATTATGACAACGGCTGTAAGTACATTTGCAACCGATAATGGGACTTATGCACACGAGCCTGATCCAGGTGGTGGTATAACTGGTATGCACCTAATGGCGGAACTTGGTATATTGATTATAGGAATAGCATAATTGATGGAAACACATATCCTACTAAAATAGTTTATTTGGATAATGACCATACAGAGAAAGTATTACTAGAACTTATTAATGACAGTGAACTTCTAGATACATTTTTAGAACTAGGCATAGAAAAAGGACTTGATTATGCTGCTAAATGGTTGAAAACCAAATTGGGATTAAATTTTTTGCCTTTTGTTAGCAAAGGACTTATGGCATGGACTATAGTTGAAGCAATTTTAAATGATATTGATGCTCGCGATTTTAAAGATGCATATACAAGAAGTGGTAGCTGGGATAAAGTAAAGCTAGTATTTTATTATACGTATATTCCAAGCGTAGGAGGCATGATTGTAAAAGACTACGAACCTTGGACGAGTAATTATGTGCCAAACAATCCCTCCAGCATAGAACCCTTAGTAATAGGCTACTTTGAATACGATTTCTATGATTTATAATAATATAAACATTTATATTTTGCTTAATGTTTTATTTTAGAATAATAGAAGGTATCACCTTTGTGGGACGAGTTTTAGAAGGTGATACTTTTTATATTATAATATTGTGAATTGAATTTAGTTTCAGAATGCTAATAACATAAATAGTAGAAAAGGTGTCATAAAAGTGAATAAATAAGGATAAAGAATTTATTAATCTGTTTACTGTTGATTAGGCTTTTTGTAGTCAACCATAAGAATCTGTGATATGATTTAAGTAGCAAAAATATCGGAAAAGGAGATGTTTAAGATAACAAGAAAGCAAGACATAATACAAAAGTCAATAACTGGATTTGTGATCCTGTTGGCATCTATTCTACTATTATCCTTGATTATGAGTCGTATGAATTTTAATCTCCCTGAAAATTATAAATACTTTCAATACTTTATTACAGCTATACTAATTCTTTTAGTACATTATGTAGACCCTATAAATGAATTAATGGCTATAAAATATAGGGGAAAAAATCAACTAAAGAGAAAAACATTTATATTACTATGTATTTTATTTGTTTTGTTTATAATTATAGCAATACTCTCATATAATTTATTATTTTTGCGTAAAAACTATATATATTTCATAGTTCTATGTTTCATTATATATAGTTTGTTGTTATATTATATAAATAAATATATGAATAGAATAAGGAAACGATGATATTTCTGGAAGCAAGGTGATGGAATTAGTGCTTCAAAGTACCTTGATGTTATATAGTTAATTGAATTTCAAATTATGATTAGAAAAATCAGAATGAAGATGTTCTTTATTCTGATTTGATTATTTTTTGAATATAGTTTTAAGAAACAAAGTTAATGTGAGAAAAAAATTTATTGACGTTATTAACAATAAACTAGCAAAAAAATCTCGAGAATAGCTTATTTGAAGTGCAACAACAATAAGGATTAAGGTGACAGATAAGCTAATTAGAACACTTTTCAATGTATTCACATATTTTACCTCCTTGTTATAAAGTCCTATTCAGTTTAATTTCCATGTCTACTAATTACATTATACCAAGTGTTTTCTCAAATACAATAATTATCCGTAAGTCTAAAGGGTCATATAATTTACAGGTATCTTTTATTTTTCTAGATGTCTTTTATATGATTATTTGTCATATTTGCGAGGCTTAGAGCAGAGGATATAGGAACAAATAAATCATTTACTAGAATAAATATTGATTAAGTTACTAAATAAAAAGGTAATTTGATTTACATGTAGAATAATAAAGTAATAGTAAATTTATATGGGGGTATGACATATGGAGCTAACTATTGCAATCTGTGACGATGATAAAACCCATGTAGAGATTATTAAAGAATATATTAACAGGACAACTATTGATTATGAGCCCAAAATAATTGAGGCTTATAGCGGAGAGGAATTACTTGAACTAACAAAGAATATGCACATAGATGTTATTTTTCTAGATATTGAAATGAAGCAACTAAATGGCATAGAAACAGGTAAGAGAATTAGAGAAATGTATGAAGACACAATGATTATTTTTCTAACAGGGTATAAAAATTATGCTTTAGAAGCTTTTCAATTAGAAAGCTTTCAATATATTATAAAACCTATCACGTATGAAAAGTTTTGCGATCTGATACAAAAAATTTGCACTCGATTTAAGGAAAAAGAAGCATATAGTAGTATAAATAAAACCTTTTCCTTTAAAATAAAGGAAGGAATAGTAAGATTAAAATATGAAGATATTTATTACTTTGAACGACAAGGTAAAAAAATCTATGTTTCAACTCAGGTAGGTAATTATGAGTTTGTTGACACTTTAAAATCCATAGAAGAATCTTTAGATAAAAATATATTTCTGCGCTGCCATCAGGGGTTTATAGTAAATATCGATAAGCTGTCAAATATCAAAGATAATCAACTCATGCTGTCTGGCATAGAACAATCAATTCCTATTAGCAGAAAATATAAAAAAGATATACTATATGCATTAGAAAAGAAGTTATTTTATTAATTCTAGGTGATGAATATGGAGGGTATAGCTAACTTTCTCACAAACATAATTGATGTGAGTTTGCTGTATTATTATGTAAAAGTTATCCACAGAGAAAAAGTAGTTAACAATAAATATACCTTGCTGTGGATTCTTGTAATTGTATTATTAAATACTTTTGTAAATAATTTATTGGGACTAGCTAATCTTATAGGCTTTATGCTAATTTTAATTCTAATGAGTTTTATTTTTATGTTGATTTTTAAGAAAAAGTTTCTAAATATTTTTATAGTGCTGCTTATAGGTATGGTAGTAATGTTTGCACTAGAACTAGTTACAGTTAACATAATTATATATATTTTTAAGTTACCACCATCATTGATTTTAGAACTAAATATTTTTAGAATTTTAGCAATAGCAGTAGCAAAATGTAGCTTTTTTCTTGTCATACATTACTGGATTAGAAAAATACCTTTTTTTTCATATATTCAGACTAACAAAAACCTACCTATAGCTTTTATCTTTCTTTTTAATGCAACCATTATTTATGTAGCATTTGTTCTTTATAAATACATAGAAATTAGTAATTATATGGATTACATCATTTTTTTCATACTTACCTTATGTGCACATATATTTAGCTGGTTGATATATATATTTACAAAGAAGATGTTAGAGCAAGAACAACAGGAAGAGTTGATGAAATTGAAAATAAAAGAATATGAGAATCAGAATTTTTATGTAAAGAATATGGAAGATATCATGCAAAATATTCGAGCTTGGAGACATGATTTTAACAATCATGTAAGCACATTATATGGATTGATTTATCTAAACAAATTTGAGGAAGCTAAAAAATATATATTGGGGCTAGCAGATGATATTTCTTTTGCTAATAAAGTTATTGATGTTGGACATCCTGTAATTACAGCACTAATAAACATGAAAAATGATAAGATGTTAAGAGAAAGGATCAAACTGAATTTAGATGTTGAGTTGCCTCAAAATTTATCTCTTGATTATATTGATTTATCTATAATTATCGGAAATCTCTTAGATAATGCAGTTGAGTCATGTCTAAATTCTGGAATAAATGAGCCATTTATTGAACTAATAATTCATACTAAAGGTAATTATTTGGTTATTGAAACATCAAATTCTAAATCAAATACAGTAAGTATAGAACTAGATTCTCTAGGGCATAGATTTACTACAAAAAAAGATAAAGATAATCATGGATTTGGATTAAGTAATATTAGAAGAATAGTAAACCAATATGAAGGGATTCTAAAGATAGAAGATAAGGAAACCACTTTCTGTGTTCGTATAGCTTTGTCTTTAGAGAAAGGGTAAGGGGTCATAAAAGCCTGACCCATTTACTTACCTTTACATACTTTACTTATTACTTTTCTGATTTTTTACTAAAGAACTCTTTTATTCTTCTTGGCCCCGCTATAACATCCCTTCTAATGAACAGTGTGCCATCATCCTTTGCTTTAGTACACCATTTTATAAGCATAATATTCCCATCTACAATCTCTATTCCAGTTATACAACGAGGATGGACACAGCTTCAATCACCTCTATGGCAATCACTCATCAAAATTATTCTAGAAGAGTCATCAAAGGGAATTTCTTTAGATGAGTGGAAAACTCTTGTCACGCGATTTATTACATCCATTATATTCCCTCCACAAGGAATCAAATTTGCTATTGTTACAATATATTCCGAGATCAATAGATGAGGAACATTTTGGAGGAAATATGGCAGGAGTTTACCTAATTTTATTTAAAATAGATTTGTTTGAAGTAGATGATTCCTTGTGTTAGAATATATATTGTTGAACATAATTTTGGGTAGGATGGAGAGATAATAATGGAGCTTGTACTTAAGGATAAGGATTTTTATAAGAAACTGACGAATATTGCACTGCCCATAACATTGCAAAATCTTATAATGTCCTCTGTTAATATGGTGGACACACTTATGATAACACAGCTTGGAGATGCAAACATAGCAGCTGTGGGGCTGGCGAATCAAGTGTTTTTCTTTTTTTCACTTATATTATTTGGAGTAAATAGTGGTTCGTCTATATTTGTAGCCCAGTTCTGGGGAAAAAAGGACGTTAAAAACATCAGAAGAATTCTTGGACTAGCCTTGTTAATTTGCGGTACTATAAGTATCATATTTACTATAGGTGCTCTTTTCGTACCAGAACTTTTAATGCGAATATTTACTGATGAAAAAGATGTAGTTGAAATTGGAGTACAATATTTAAGAGTTATTGCAATAAGCTACTTAGCTACAGCAGTTAGCTTTACATTTAATACTGCCCTAAGAAGTGTAGGGCAGGCTAAGGTACCAATGTTTGTAAGTATGGTTGCTTTAGTTATAAATACTGTCTTTAATTATTTTCTCATATTTGGTAAGTTTGGATTCCCTGAAATGGGTGCGGCAGGGGCGGCACTTGCCACTTTAATAGCTAGAGTTGTTGAAATGATACTAATTCTTTATATAACATACAATACTAGAAACGCCTTAGCAGCAAAGCTGCACGAGCTCATTGACATATCTAAGGACTTTGTAGTTAAGTACTTTAAAACTGCTGCTCCAGTTATTATAAATGAATTTTTTTGGTCATTAGGAACTGTAATGTATTCAGTAGCTTATGCGAGAATAGGAAAGGAAGCAACATCTGCTGTTCAAATAGCTAATACTATTCAAAATATATTTTTAGTATTATCTAGAGGAATGTCAAATGCATGTGCAGTTATGATTGGAAACGAGATTGGAGCAGGTAATAAAGAAAAATCAATAGCATATGCTCGAACATTTATTATAATCGGACCAGCATTAGGGATTATATTAGGAGTGATTCTATTTACATCAACTCCACTCATAATGACTTTATTCAATAACGTCTCAGCACAGGTTTATGACTATACTACTAAGATACTTATGGTTATATCAATTACTATGAGTATTAAGATAATTAATGGGTTATTAGTAGTTGGCATTTTTAGAAGTGGTGGGGATACGAGATTTTCTATGTTCCTTGAGATGGGTTCTGTATGGCTTGTAGGAGTGCCTATGGCTTTCTTTGGAGCATTAGTATTAAAAGTACCAGTTTATTGGGTACTAGCATTGGTCAGTTTAGAAGAGGTAGTGAAAGCAGCTATAGGAATACCAAGGCTACTTTCAAATAAATGGGTTAGAAATGTTGTAGAACATATGTAGTACAGTTAGGTTAAA